>NZ_JBHLWA010000056.1:0-1239 GCF_042433085.1 Gallibacterium melopsittaci | reverse complement strand
TATTCCCTGAAATAGCAATCACCTGATAACCTAATTGACGTAATAAATAGGTCGTTATCGATCCCACACCACCACTTGCTCCCGTAACAACAATATCTCCATCATCAGGCATCACTCCAGAATGACGCAATTCATTGACACACAACATAGCAGTCAATCCTGCCGTACCTAATGCAATCGCTTTGTATTCTGTTAATGCACCCGACAATTTAATAAGATGCTCTGGCGCAACAAAAGCATACTCACTCATACCACCAAATTGCACTTCACCATAACCAAACCCTGTCATCAACACTAAATCGCCCACTTTAAAATCGGGGTCTTGACTCTGTGCAACACTACCCACTAAATCGATACCAGGAATAAATGGGTAATTTTTGATGATTTTTCCTACCCCACAAACTGCCAAGGCATCTTTATAATTGAGAGAAGAATAATGCACTTTCACTTTAATCTTCCCTTCACGCTGTGCTTCTGGGATAAAATGTTCATCTATATTTTCTAATTGTGCGCTAAATGGTTCAGTGTCAGATTGACGAAGGACGAGTGCTTTCATTCAGATTTTCCTTGCTTTTGATATAAACGATAGGCGACTTGCTGGGTAAATTTTTCTTTCAATAATAGCCAATTTGCTGGAATCGCTAATGTGGTGAGATCTTTTTCACTCTCAATATAAATTAACGCATTTTCTGCCAACCAATGTTCAGAATCTAATAAACTCAAGGTTTGTGCTAATAAATTTTGATGAAAAGGGGGATCGAGAAAGACAATATCAAACGGCTGATCCACCGTTTGTTGCGTTAAATATTGCAATGTGTCAGTACAATGTACCTCCCCTTTTTCTGTTTTTAATTGTTGTAGATTTTGTTTTAACTGCTTTGCTATTACTGTGGACTTCTCTAACATAACGACTTTTGCAGCGTGCCGAGAAAGAGCCTCGAAGCCTAATGCGCCACTTCCCGCGAAACAGTCTAAACATCTCGCCTCAACAATATCATTCATTAACCAATTAAATAAGGTTTCACGCACACGATCAGATGTCGGACGTAGCCCTTGTGATAACAATACAGGTAACTTTCGACCTCGCCATAACCCAGCGATAATTCGCACTTCACCTTTACCTTGTGGAATTTTTGAGAGGTTTTTTACCATAATTAGAAGAAATACTAAGCATAGATGAATTTAAATGATAAACTAGCGCGTATTTTAGTCTATCTTTAATAAATTTGAATAACCTTA
>NZ_JBHLWA010000055.1:0-871 GCF_042433085.1 Gallibacterium melopsittaci | reverse complement strand
ATAAATATTTGAAATTTAAACAAAAAAAATAACCGAAAACACAAAAACACAAAAACACAAAAAATATAGAGGGCTTCGCCCTATTTTTTTCTTTAAATCTGTGGATAACTTTTATCTAAAAATCGTGTAAACCCTTGTGCAGATTGGTTTTGTAGATAATTTAAGAAAGGTTTTAGAAAATGAAGCCATAGGAGCAAGGCGGTAGGGTTCATATATACAATTTGCGTGATATAATATGAGAAAGGCGACAAAGTTTCCCTTATCGCCTTTGGCTAGTTATTCAAGTGCTACCAAGCTGTCGGGCTGTAGAGCAACACGAATAACACGATTAGAATTATTAAGATAATTTTCATCGGTCTGATCTCAAATCAGAGTTAAAACCAACTGATCGAGATGTGCCACTACCTGACCCGCCAGTCAGGTAATGACAACACCTGACCAGCCGAAAATAATTATAACATAGACCGCCTTTTTGGCGGTTTTGTTTTTCTAACGCCTTCGCCTATATGGCTCAGTTGTTAAACTCCTGATGAAAAGAAAAAACAAGTTTTCCATTTCATCAGGAGTTTCAATTTTAATTAGTGTGTTTTTTATGTAGTTTTACAATCAGGTCACTAAAAACATAAATCTTATAAATTACGATTATTTCAAAGAGAATAGCGCTAATCACTTTCACGTCTTTATCTAAACTCATAAGTAAAAACAAATATAGGGCTATAAATAAAAACATTTGATAGATTCTCTTTGTTTGGCGAAAAGAAGCATACAAGAAAATGCAATAAGTAATACTACAAGCGAGTATTCCATTAATGATCAGAAGTAACATTCTATTATCCTTTTTATTCTGATTAGATAATCCCAAGTTAGATTA
>NZ_JBHLWA010000054.1:0-1825 GCF_042433085.1 Gallibacterium melopsittaci | reverse complement strand
CGAAGGGAAACCGAGTCTTAACTGGGCGAATAGTTGCAAGGTATAGACCCGAAACCCGGTGATCTAGCCATGGTCAGGTTGAAGGTTGGGTAACACTAACTGGAGGACCGAACCGACTACTGTTGAAAAAGTAGCGGATGAACTGTGGCTGGGGGTGAAAGGCCAATCAAACCGGGAGATAGCTGGTTCTCCCCGAAATCTATTTAGGTAGAGCCTTATATGAATACCTTCGGGGGTAGAGCACTGTTTCGGCTAGGGGTCCATCCCGGATTACCAACCCGATGCAAACTGCGAATACCGAAGAGTAATGTATAGGAGACACACGGCGGGTGCTAACGTTCGTCGTGGAGAGGGAAACAACCCAGACCGCCAGCTAAGGTCCCAAAGTCTATATTAAGTGGGAAACGAAGTGGAAAGGCTTAGACAGCTAGGATGTTGGCTTAGAAGCAGCCATCATTTAAAGAAAGCGTAATAGCTCACTAGTCGAGTCGGTCTGCGCGGAAGATGTAACGGGGCTAAAATATAGCACCGAAGCTGCGGCATCAAGAGAAATCTTGTTGGGTAGGGGAGCGTTGTGTAAGTTGAAGAAGGTGGCTCGAGAGGGTTGCTGGAGATATCACAAGTGCGAATGCTGACATAAGTAACGATAAAGCGGGTGAAAGGCCCGCTCGCCGGAAGACCAAGGTTTCCTGTCCAACGTTAATCGGGGCAGGGTGAGTCGGCCCCTAAGGCGAGGCTGAAGAGCGTAGTCGATGGGAAATGGGTTAATATTCCCATACTTGTTAAGTAAGTGAAGTAGGGACGGAGAAGGCTAGGCAAGCAGACGGACGGAAGTGTTTGTTCAAGCGTGTAGGTAGGATACTTAGGCAAATCCGGGTATCTAATACTGAGGCGTGAAGAGGAGCCACCAAGGTGGTGAAGTTGTTGATGCCCCGCTTCCAGGAAAAGCTACTAAACATATTACTTAATAAACCGTACTGTAAACCGACACAGGTGGTCAGGTAGAGAATACTAAGGCGCTTGAGAGAACTCGGGTGAAGGAACTAGGCAAAATAGCACCGTAACTTCGGGAGAAGGTGCGCTGGCGTAGTGTGAAGTCTGCACAGATGGAGCATGAACCAGTCGAAGTGACCCGCTGGCTGCAACTGTTTAATAAAAACACAGCACTCTGCAAACACGAAAGTGGACGTATAGGGTGTGACGCCTGCCCGGTGCTGGAAGGTTAATTGATGGTGTTATCGCAAGAGAAGCACTTGATCGAAGCCCCAGTAAACGGCGGCCGTAACTATAACGGTCCTAAGGTAGCGAAATTCCTTGTCGGGTAAGTTCCGACCTGCACGAATGGCGTAATGATGGCCAGGCTGTCTCCACCCGAGACTCAGTGAAATTGAAATCGCCGTGAAGATGCGGTGTACCCGCGGCTAGACGGAAAGACCCCGTGAACCTTTACTATAGCTTGACACTGAACCTTGAATTTTAATGTGTAGGATAGGTGGGAGACTGAGAGCCTGTAACGCCAGTTATAGGGGAGTCGATGTTGAAATACCACCCTTTAACGTTTGATGTTCTAACGAGGTACCTGGAACGGGTATTCGGACAGTGTCTGGTGGGTAGTTTGACTGGGGCGGTCTCCTCCCAAAGCGTAACGGAGGAGTACGAAGGTTTGCTAATCACGGTCGGACATCGTGAGGTTAGTACAATGGTAGAAGCAAGCTTGACTGCGAGACGGACAAGTCGAGCAGGTACGAAAGTAGGTCATAGTGATCCGGTGGTTCTGAATGGAAGGGCCATCGCTCAACGGATAAAAGGTACTCCGGGGATAACA
>NZ_JBHLWA010000053.1:0-734 GCF_042433085.1 Gallibacterium melopsittaci | reverse complement strand
GCTTGTTTTTTGCTTAAAAATTAAACAATAAACTTAAATGGCAAGATAAGAATATCGATTATTAAATACATTTTAATAGCTAAACATAGGTTTTTTTTGTTTAACTTTTTGAAAATGAATCAACCAAATCAATTTGTTTATCGTCTATTTTAACTAATTCACATTCAACTAATTTAAATCCTCTCTTACGCAACTCAATAAGAAAATCTTGTTTAGTTCCTAGCTTAGATCTAAAACTGGCATTAGTTTCCAAGAATATCCAATAATGACGTAAATCATCTAACGTTACAGCGTCTAAATCAGAATAAAAATTTTCTAAAATAGCTAAACAGTCTTTTGCATAATTCCCATATTCTGCGCTACTCATTCGCGGATTTTGTTTATCGAGATGAACAAATTTTCCGTATTTGTTTTTGTGAGGGAATGGAGGTCGTTTTAGTTCAGTTTTAATGACATTTTTCTTAGTCTGGATAGTAAATTTCAAAGCTACAATTTTGCGTCCACGTTTGATTAAATGATATTCAACCAAGAGATCGGATTTTTTGTTAATTTCATCAATGGCAGTGGTTAAAACTCGCTTTTTAAAGTCATAGAACACAGAGTACTTATCAGAAACTTGTAACCAATCTTTTAATTTATCAAGTTCTATATCTCTAGTTCCGACCGATTTATACTGTGCTAGTAGCTCATATAATCTAATAGTATGCGTACTAGAAAAAGCCCCAATATGCACA
>NZ_JBHLWA010000052.1:0-575 GCF_042433085.1 Gallibacterium melopsittaci | reverse complement strand
GAAGGACGTGCTAATCTGCGAAAAGCGTGGGGGAGTTGATAAGGAGCGGAGAGCCCACGATATCCGAATGGGGAAACCCGGTAGGTGAAGAGCCTATCATGCTTAACTGAATTCATAGGTTAAGCAGGCGAACCAGGAGAACTGAAACATCTCAGTACCCTGAGGAAAAGAAATCAACCGAGATTCTGCGAGTAGCGGCGAGCGAAAGTGGAGGAGCCGTTAGAGATAGCGACGAGATTAGGAGAATGAGTTGGGAAGCTCAATCGAAGAGGGTGATAGTCCCGTATCCGAAAATCGAGTGGTGGTACTAAGCTAACAAGAAGTAGGGCGAGACACGAGGAATCTTGTCTGAAGAAGGGGGGACCATCCTCCAAGGCTAAATACTCCTGATTGACCGATAGTGAACCAGTACCGTGAGGGAAAGGCGAAAAGAACCCCGGGAGGGGAGTGAAAGAGAACCTGAAACCGTGTACGTACAAGCAGTGGGAGCATGGAGAAATCTATGTGACTGCGTACCTTTTGTATAATGGGTCAGCGAGTTATATTTTGTAGCGAGGTTAACTGAATAAGGAAGC
>NZ_JBHLWA010000051.1:0-673 GCF_042433085.1 Gallibacterium melopsittaci | reverse complement strand
GGATTAGGAAAACTCATTGCTTTTTATGATGACAATAATATCTCTATTGATGGTCATGTAGATGGTTGGTTTACTGATGATACGCAAAAACGTTTTGAAGCTTATGGTTGGCATGTTATTCCAGCAGTAGATGGTCATAATGCTGCAGAAATTAAAGCGGCGATTGAAGCAGCAAAAGCAGAAAGTAGCAAACCAAGTTTAATTATTTGTAAAACTATTATTGGTTATGGTTCACCAAATAAATCGAATTCGCATGATTGCCACGGTGCACCACTTGGCGATGAAGAAATCGCAGCGACTCGTAAAAACTTAGGTTGGGAATATGCACCATTTGAAATTCCAGCTGATATTTATGCAGAATGGGATGCAAAACAACAAGGTGCAGCGAAAGAAGCGGAATGGAATAAACGTTTTGCAGCATATCAAGCAGAGTATCCAGAGTTAGCAGCAGAATTATTACGTCGTTTAGCAGGCGAATTACCAGCAAATTGGGCGGCAGAATCACAAGCATTTATTGAAAAATTGCAAGCGAATCCAGCAAGTATTGCGAGCCGCAAAGCATCACAAAATGCGATTGAAGCGTATGCACATCTTTTACCAGAGTTTTTAGGTGGTTCAGCGGACTTAGCAAGTTCTAACTTAACCTTATGGTCAGGTTCAAAACCATTACGTG
>NZ_JBHLWA010000050.1:0-21679 GCF_042433085.1 Gallibacterium melopsittaci | reverse complement strand
CGAGAGGCTTAACTATACAACGCTGAAGGGTTTTAGCCTAAAGCGAGAATCGAAAAAAGAAATAAGAAAGCGAAAAAAGCTAAAAAAGAGAATCAGTAGAAAGCTTGTATGGGACGTTGAAGGGAAGAAGAACAGAACAAAAAAAACAGAAGAAAAGACAAGACAAGATAAGAGAAAAAGCCGAATTATCCTGGCGGCGAGAGTGCAATAGGCCCACCTGAATCCATGCCGAACTCAGAAGTGAAATGTTGTCACGCCGATGGTAGTGTGGGAGTTTCCCATGTGAGAGTAGGTCACTGCCAGGTTTTGAATAAAGAGAAGGAAGAACGCTAACCAGTAGGTTAGCGTTTTTTTTTTGCATTATTTTATTATGTTATTCGCCATACCACACATCTCATCCCTTATGTCTATTAAGTTGATAAATTGGCTTTTCCTAATATGCGATATACATTTGTTATTCTGTTTTCCTAATTCATGATAATGTCAGTTTTTTGTCTGATAATTGTCATGGTTAAACTTTTTATAAAGTGAGAATATCTGCTGCGCGTTAAATTTTAATGTATGTTGTTCGCTTATTTTTAACGTTTTATTTATGATGTGATATGAACTTTATTAATAAGAGGTTTCTATGTATGAACTCTGTCAAGATTTGGCGAGAAAAAAATGGCTGGACTCAAGAAACATTAGCGGAACTAACAGGGTTATCTACACGTACAATCTATCGAGTGGAAAAGGGGGATCGTGTTGGTTTGGAAACGTGGGCTGCTTTAGCAGCAGTATTTCAGGTCAGTATTGCAACTCTACAACAACCACCTGTGGAAAATGAGGATCATTCTATGATGACACCTGAAATAAATATAGCGTTAAAGAAAGTACGTCAGATAAGAGACTTTTATATCCAATTAAGTATTTATGTTGTCATAAACTTTTTACTATTTCTGATTAATTTAATAGTGACACCAGATTATTGGTGGGTAATTTGGGTTATTGTTGGATGGGGAATAGGTATATTGATCAAAGCTATTCGCGTTTGGGTAGTTCCTATGTGGCTTGATGATGAATGGGAGAGGAAAAAAGTTGAACAACAGTTAAATAAAAGATTATAAAGATTCTCTTAATTATGATGATCGTTTCGGCGATCATCTAATTTTTATGAGAATGCAAACTTATTAGATAATCAATAACTAACTAAAAAATTACTTGTCAAATGTAAAATAAACGGTATTATAGCCGTCTAGAAGTAAAAACATCTATTTAATAACCTCCCTTTAATGTTTTCTACTTATTTATTATTAAGATAAATTGAAATTTATAACTTAAATTTTAATAAGGAATTTTCATGTCAAAATATTTATTCACTTCTGAATCTGTGTCTGAAGGACATCCAGATAAAATTGCAGATCAGATTTCAGATGCAGTTTTAGATGAAATTTTAAAGCAAGATCCTAAAGCACGTGTTGCGTGTGAAACCTATGTAAAAACAGGAATGGCATTGATTGGTGGAGAGATCACAACTTCCGCATGGGTGGATATTGAACACCTAGCTCGTCAAGTGATCTGTGATATTGGTTATACTTCATCAGAAATGGGATTTGATGGGCATTCTTGTGCAGTCCTGAATGGTATTGGTAAACAATCTTCTGATATTAATCAAGGTGTAGATAGAGAAAATCCTCTCGATCAAGGTGCAGGAGATCAGGGAATCATGTTTGGTTATGCTACAAATGAAACAGAAGTATTGATGCCAGCGCCAATTACTTATGCTCATCGTTTAATGGAAAAACAAGCAGAAGTCCGCCGTAGTGGTGTTTTACCATGGTTACGCCCAGATGCGAAAAGCCAAATTACTTTTATATATGAAGATGGAAAAATCCAAGGTATTGATACTGTGGTTCTTTCCAGTCAGCATGCAGACAGTGTAAGCGAGAAAGATTTACGTGAAGGTATCATGGAAGAAATTATTAAACCAGTATTACCAGAGCAATGGTTATCTGCAAATACTAAGTATTTTATTAATCCTACTGGTCGCTTCGTTATCGGTGGGCCAATGGGAGATTGTGGTTTAACAGGACGTAAAATTATTGTTGATACTTATGGTGGCGCTGCTCGTCATGGTGGTGGGGCATTCTCAGGTAAAGATCCTTCTAAGGTTGACCGTTCTGCGGCATATGCAGCACGTTATGTGGCAAAAAATATTGTTGCTGCGGGCTTAGCTGATCGTTGTGAAATTCAATTATCATATGCAATCGGGGTGGCAGAACCGACATCAATTATGATTGAAACGTTTGGTACTGGTAAAATTGATAATGAGTTATTAGTGAAATTGGTTCGTGAACATTTTGATTTACGTCCATATGGTTTGATTAAAATGTTAGATTTAATCCAACCAATTTATCGTCAAACTGCAGCATATGGGCATTTTGGTCGAGAACAATTCCCTTGGGAACGTACTGATAAAGCAGAACTATTACGTAGTTATTTAAAATAAGTAGTAGACTACCTGAAATCAAAAAGCTTCTTATTCGATTAGGTTTAAGAAGCTTTCTTTTTTAGATATATAAAATTATTTTTTTGGTAAGATAATTGTTGGTTCATCACTTGGACGATAAAGAACTAAAATATGGCCAATACGTTGTACGGCACAAGCTCCTGTCTCACGTACGATTGCAGCAGTAACTAATTCTTTATCTTCGCGTTCTACACCAGAAATTTTTACTTTAATCAATTCGTGGTGGTTGAGTGCATTATCAATTTCAGCAATAACACCTTCAGTGAGGCCATTTCCGCCCAATAAAACAACAGGATTTAGGTGATGTGCTAAACCTTTTAAATATTGCTTTTGTTTTGTTGAAAGAGTAAGTGACATATTGATCCTTTAAGTCATAATTTGTAAAACGTGCCATTTTAAACAGTTATGAAAAAAATAGAAAGGCATTCGCTAAAAATTACTGGATAGACATCTAATTTAATAATAATTCGATATAATTGTCTTACCTATTGCTGCATTCGTTTAATTTACATCACTTTACCTTGAAATTTAGGTAATAATCATCATATAGTATCGGTATTTTTTGATAGTAAAGTAATAAGTTTTAGTTTTAAGTAGTTATGGGTAAGAAAAAACGTTCTGCTAGCTCTACTCGTTGGCTCAACGAACACTTCAAAGATAAATTTGTTCAGCAAGCTCATAAGCAAAAATTGCGTTCACGAGCTTATTTTAAATTAGATGAAATTCAAAAAACGGATAAATTATTTAAGCCAAATATGACCGTGGTAGATCTTGGTGCTGCCCCTGGTGGTTGGTCACAATATGTTGTGACTCAAATTGGACAAAAAGGCCGGGTTATCGCTTGTGATATTTTAGATATGGATCCAATTGTTGGAGTTGATTTCTTACAAGGCGATTTCCGTGAAGAAAAAGTTTTAAATACATTGCTAGATAAGATTGGCGAGAACAAAGTTGATGTTGTGATGTCTGATATGGCACCAAATTTTAGTGGTATGCCTTCAGTAGATATTCCGCGTGCAATGTATCTTGTCGAGTTAGCTTTAGATATGTGTAAGCAAGTTCTTGCTTCACAAGGGAGTTTTGTGGTGAAAGTATTTCAAGGAGAGGGCTTTGATGAATATCTACGAGAAATTCGCTCATTATTTAAAAATGTAAAAGTACGCAAACCAGAGGCATCAAGAGATCGTTCTCGGGAAGTCTATATTGTTGCAACTGGGTATAAACTTTAGCCACAAAGAAAACCATTTTTTAATCAAACAAATATAAACGGGGATTTACCTTGAAAAATAATAATATGCTTAAAAATATCATGCTTTGGAGTGTCGTAGCCGTTGTGTTAATGACAGTTTTCCAAGGTTTTTCTAGCAGTTCGAGAGATTCGATAGATTATTCTACATTTATTACTGATATTGGTAATAATCAAATTTCAGAAACCGTATTTGATGGTAATGAAATTACTGTTACAAAGAAAAATGGCGATAAATACCAAACAGTTATGCCATTATATGATGATAAAGTACTAGATGATCTGTTAAAGAAAGATGTTAAGGTTGCTGGCACACCTCCAGAAAAACGAGGATTATTTGCTCAAATCTTAATTTCTTGGTTCCCAATGCTACTTTTGATTGGTGTTTGGATCTTCTTTATGCGTCAGATGCAAGGTGGTGGCGGCGGTGCTATGAAGTTTGGTAAAAGCCGTGCCAGAATGATGACTCAAGAACAAATTAAAACAACTTTTGCTGATGTAGCTGGCTGCGATGAAGCGAAAGAAGAAGTTGGTGAGATTGTTGATTTCTTACGTGATCCAAGCAAATTCCAAAAGCTAGGAGGAAAAATTCCAAAAGGTATTTTAATGGTTGGTCCTCCAGGAACAGGTAAAACTTTATTAGCTAAAGCTATTGCAGGTGAAGCAAAAGTACCATTTTTTACCATTTCAGGATCGGATTTCGTGGAAATGTTTGTTGGGGTAGGGGCTTCTCGTGTTCGTGATATGTTTGAACAAGCGAAGAAAGCTGCGCCTTGTTTGATTTTTATTGATGAAATTGATGCTGTTGGTCGTCAGCGTGGTGCTGGTTTAGGTGGTGGTCATGATGAACGTGAACAAACTTTAAACCAAATGCTGGTTGAGATGGATGGCTTTGAAGGGAATGAAGGTGTTATTGTTATTGCTGCAACCAACCGTCCAGATGTTCTTGATCCAGCGTTAACTCGTCCAGGTCGTTTTGACCGTCAAGTTGTTGTTGGTTTACCTGATGTACGTGGTCGTGAACAAATTTTGAAAGTACATATGCGTAAGATTCCATTGGCAGGAGATGTTGATGCGATGACAATTGCACGAGGTACACCAGGTTATTCAGGTGCAGACCTAGCAAACTTAGTAAATGAAGCAGCGTTATTTGCAGCTCGTACTAATAAACGATTGGTTACTATGATCGAATTTGAAAAAGCTAAAGATAAGATCAATATGGGACCAGAACGCCGTACTATGATGATGACAGATAAGCAAAAAGAATCTACTGCTTATCATGAAGCTGGACATGCTATTGTTGGGTATTTGGTACCAGAACATGATCCAGTGCATAAAGTAACGATTATTCCTCGCGGACGAGCATTAGGGGTAACTTTCTTCTTACCTGAAGGTGATCAAATTAGTATTAGTCAAAAGCAATTAGAAAGTAAACTTTCTACGTTATATGCAGGACGTATTGCAGAAGCATTAATTTATGGTGATGAGAATGTGTCTACTGGTGCGTCAAATGACATTCAGGTTGCAACGAATATTGCACGCAAAATGGTGACTGAATGGGGCTTCTCAAGTAAGTTAGGTCCAATTCTTTATGCTGAAAATGAAGGTGAAGTTTTCTTAGGTCGTTCTATGGCGAAAGCAAAACATATGTCAGATGAAACTGCACATACGATTGATGAAGAAGTTCGTGATATTGTGTCACGGAACTATCAACGTGCGCATCAATTATTAGTTGATAATATGGATATTTTACATGCGATGAAAGATGCGTTAGTGAAATATGAAACAATTGATGAACCACAAATTAAACAATTAATGGAACGTCAAGAGGTTACTCCTCCAGCAGGTTGGGTAGAAAAGGTTAAACCAGCGGATAAAGAAGAAAAATCATCTGAAAATAAAGCGCACAAAGAAACTGAGTTGAATGATAAGGTTTCAGAAGATCAAGATGATTCATCCAACAAAACGGAGTAAGTTATATTTTAAAAGATGAGAAAAGAGGCTACAAAGCCTCTTTTTTATTTTCGTGATTATGATGATAGCAGTATAAATTAAACACCAGCAAATAAATTGATTGCATCAATCATAGATTTAATTTTTAATGAAAGTACATATCCAAAATATAAGGGGAGAGATATGTCATTTATTGGGAAAACATTTGGTGGATTAAGTAAGGCTTATTATTTCAGAAATCTATTTTTTGGATCACTGTTATATATCTTGTTAGAAGTAACGATATTCAATGCAAATAAAGGTGTTATTGATCATAAATTTATACTAATCACATTAATGCTAACAGGATTACTATTACTTTATCCATATTCACGCTTTGTATATGAATCTATTGTTGGATATATTTTTGGCGATAATGTATTTTTTGTGAATATTTTATTGATGTTCTCTATAAAAATTATGACTATTGGCTTATGTTTTGCTTTTAGTTGGGCAATTGCACCAGTTGGATTAATTTATCTGTATTTCTATCATACAAAACAAGAAAAGTTGGCAAATCTAGATCAGGATTTATAACAATATGATATTTACATAAAATAAAGGGCTAATATCTGAAATGTTTAGCCCTTTATCTTATATTTATTTCTTGGCAACTTTTAGTGCTGAAAAGCTTTGCGCAACAGGCATAATTTCAATTGAATTAATGTTGACATGAGCTGGTTGTTGATAAATCCATAAAATAGTATTAGCTATATCTTCTGGTTGAATGTAATCAACACCTTCATATACTTTAGCTGCACGTTCATCATCGCCTTTGAAACGAACATTAGAAAATTCCGTTCCTCCACATAAACCAGGTTCAATATTGGACACACGGATTGCCGTACCAGATAGATCAGCACGTAAGTTTAAGCTAAATTGTTTAACAAAGGCTTTAGTTGCACCATAAATATTTCCACCTGGATAAGGGTAAGTTCCAGCGATAGAACCAAGATTAACAATCATTCCTTTATTCCGTTCGACCATTTGCGGCAATACTTGATGAGTCAAATAGGCTAAACCAAGCACATTCGTATCTATCATCGTTTTCCAGTCAGTGAAGTTAGCTTGATAAGCAGGTTCTAATCCTAATGCTAGCCCAGCATTATTTACTAAAAGGTCAATTGTTTTCCATTCGATTGGTAGTGAAGATAATCCAGCATCAATTGATTTTTGATCTGAAACATCCATGACAAGTGGATAAAATTTATCACCAAGTTCTTGTTGTAATTGTTGTAACTTTTCTAAACGACGAGCGGCACCAATCACAGAATAGCCAGCTTTAACAAAAGCTCGGCAAGTTGCTGCACCAAAACCAGCTGATGCACCTGTAACTAAAATACTCATAGTTTTTTCCTCCTTTTGAGATTAATCGAGTCTTTCCAGATAATTATTCCCGAGTAATTGCATTTGTCTTAAAATCCAACTTTGTCGAGATTGAACATAAGCAGATGGTCGGTTTACTCGATAGAGTATCGGATTTGGTAAAACTGCTGCAAGTAATGCAGCTTGATAACGAGTTAATTTTAATGCACTTTTTTTAAAATAATACTGACTTGCTGCTTCTACACCAAAAATCCCAGGTCCAAATTCAGCAATATTTAAATAGACTTCAAGAATACGCTGTTTTGACCAAAAAAGTTCTAAACTTAGGGTAACGGGAATTTCTAACCCTTTACGAATCCAACTACGATCAGACCACAAGAATAAATTTTTGGCTGTTTGTTGAGAAATAGTAGATGCTCCACGAGTTCGTTTAGAGGATTGATTATGCTTGAATGCTTTTTCAATAGCATCAATATCAAATCCCCAATGTTCAGGAAAACGTTGATCTTCTGCTGCAATCACGGCTAATTGCATTGCAGGCGAGATATTATCTAAACTAACCCATTTATGTTGTGTGTGATAATTATCATTAAAAAGGTTTTCTGCCGTTTTTTGCAACATATAAGTAGAATAAGGTACAGGCAAAAAACGAAAAATAATAACGAAACAAAAAAATACAGCAATTAGCGAAATGATTATTTTCGCTAAACGTAATCGAAAACGTGGTGAAATCAGAGATTTAATCTTCAACATTCAGCTGTGTTTTAACCCATTGTAAAAAATCAGGTTCAATACTCTTAATTAAATTTGAACCACGAGTGATTGTGGCAACGCTTGTATTAAGATTTTGTTGTATTTCTCGCTGTGAAAGTTTTTTATCAAGCAGTTGTTTGACAATTTGTAAACGTAACCCTAATGAATCACGTTCATCAGGTGTGAGTAACATCATCAATATTTCTTGTTCTTTTCCTGCTGCAAAACCATTTCTTAAAAAATCTAAGACTTGCTGCCATTGTTCTAAATCTCGACTAATATACATAGTTTGCTCCTTTTATTTACTATTATACTAGTATAAACGATCAGTTTCTGCTTTGCTGAATTTTTTTGCAACCTGCTTATTTAAGAGTTGGTAGTAATAGTCGTAGCTAACGACATTTTGTACATAGTTGCGTGTTTCATAAAACGGAATGGAAGCAATAAATTCTGCCATTGACAATTTACCATTGTTTTCGGTTAACCAACGATCGACATTATTTGCACCAGCATTATAAGCGGCTGCAATTAACAATCGATTATCACCATATTTTTCCGCTAATTGTGCTAAATGAGCCGTACCTAACAAAATATTTGTTAATGGATCGGTGAGTTTATTGGCTTGTTGAGGGCTGTATTGCGCCTGTTGAGCAGTGCTTTTTGCTGTACTTGGTAAAAGTTGCATTAAGCCAATCGCATTGGCGGAAGAGCGTACATTTGGTCGCCAAGCACTTTCTTGTCGTGCAATCGCCATCGCAAATGAGGGAGAGATACCTTTATTTATTACATTAATTGTGAACCATTGTTGATACGCTAATGGCAAACGTAAGCGAATATAATCCCATGCTTGAGCTTTGATTGTTGCGGCGACAGTGAGATCGAACCATTGTTGGTGTAAGGCATATTCACTTAGTAGTAATGCTTGTTGTGAGGAAGTGTTGTTTAATAAAAACGTCCATTCGGTATAAGCGTCATCAAGATAACGAAAATTGCGTAATTCTGTAATACGAGTGATGGCTTGTGCAATATTAGGGTATTGCCATAATGAATCAAACGTAATTGGTTGCGGTAAATCTTGCATAGCTGGTTGGTAGTTAATACCTAGTGTTTCAGCTGCTAATAGAGCATAAAAACCACGTTGTTGACTTAATTGTTGCCATATTGTTTGAGCTTCTGCTTTCTTACCTTGTTGTTGCCATTGCCAAGCTTGCCAATAACGCCATTCATCTTTATTAGCGGTATTCGTTGAAAGTAAAGCTAACCACTCAGATAAAGGTTGTTGTTGGCGGATAGCAACTCTTAAACGGCGTTCAGTTAATGCATCATTTTTTAATTGACGAATTTGTTGATCTCTCCAAGCTAACCATTGTGGCTGCGTATTATCAAAGAATTGTTGCAGGATGGCTCGTTTAAGGTGATCTAATTCATCATTCGAGAATTGCCATTTCTGTTGCCACTGTGTTAATTGCTGTTGTAATTTTATAAAGTCTAAATTTTGTTCAGGAATCGTTTTAAAATAACGAGGTAAATTCGTTAATAGAATTTGTTTATTTTGCTTTGTAATCGGCCAATTTTCGCTAATCTTGTCAATATTTTGTGGTTGATTTAATAAAGTCAGCCATTCTTTTAACTGTTGTTTTGTTGCTTTATCTTGAGTTAGTCCTTGCAAATAATTGAGTAAACTACGATTTTGTGCATCTATTGCTAATTCGGCACGCTGTTGGATTAATCCTTCTGTTAAATTTCCTGCTTGTTGCCAAGCCTGAAATAAAGGAACACACTGTTTTGCTAAATTATCACCAGATAGCCACAATGTTTTCGTAGCTTGCCAGATTTGATTAAGTTCGGCAGTGTTATTGGCAGATAGTTTTTGCTTTGCAAATAGTTGAATACATTGCTGGGTGACATTTTGTGCTGGAATTGTTGTTTTAGTCTTTGCTAATAATGTCCAATCCTGTTGTTGAAAGATTTTTTGGTAGAATTGATCAATTAAAGTGTTATTAAGGGGAAAGTCAGTATTTTTGGTGAGGAACTGTTGTAATTCTTCGGGTTGGATGATGGTTTGTTTAATTAATGTTCGATACCAAGCATAAGGATATAATGGATAATCTTGTAAACTAGGTAATAATTGCGTGGCAAGGGCAATACTATTATCACTTACTTCACCACTAAGAAATTGCATCAATTCTTGATATTGTTGGCGTTGCAATGTGTATTTATCGGTAAAGGTATTTTTTGATGGAGTGGTAGGTTGTGATTGAGTGTTTGCTGCATAAACTTGTCCACCAACAATCAAACTTAAGAATAAGACTAATTTTTGCCAAGCGTTCATTTCTTTCCTCTTGTTAATACTGATGTTTTATACAGTCTAGCACGCTTGATTGTTGGTGAAAAAGATTAGGATAAAATTTTTAAGCGACTTTTTTGGCTAACATAGTGACAAATTTCATTTTGATTCGATTACCATGAATATCTGTTTTATGTAACTCTCCCATTTCTTCTTGATATTTAATCAACTCCCAACCTTGATAATATTGGCGTAATTCACCCTCTTTAAAGGTAAATGAGAATGGCATTGGACATGGTACATCAGCGGTATCCATTGCCGCAACAATCAAATTATAACCACCAACATTAGTATGTTGTTGCATATTGTTAATAATGTTTGGTACTGCTTGGGCATTTAGGAACATAAAGACCACAGTAGAAACAATAAAATCATAATTTTCTTGAATATTGGCACTATTAATATCGTATATTGCTGTTTTTACTGGTAATTTTTCTTTTTCTGCCATCTCATTTAAAAATTGAATACTGTTTGGATTATGATCCCATGAAGTAACATCATAACCTAACATACTGAGATATAAGCTATTTCTTCCTTGACCACAACCTAAATCAAGCACTTTGCAGGGCGTTAATAATTCGCTGGCAGCTTTAACTTCAGAATGGGTTGCTGTGAGGTTGTATTTTTTACTGAAATAATCAGATTGGCGACATAGGAATGAAAGTTGACATTCTAAATCATCTGAACAGGCTTCCACACGGTGCCAAACTTGCGGCTCAACCAGTGGAATATTACTTTCTGGCGTAAATAAATGTTCAGAAAGTACATTCCCATCTTCATTTAAGAAGTAGAATTTTAATTTTCCTTTTAATACACGTAATTGTCCCCAAGTGCCGACTTTAGTATTGTGCTTTTCTTGAAACATTGCAGGTAAGGTTTTTGTATTCCAAACAGGCATCGTTTTATAAGCAATTAATTTTTCTTGCATAAATTTCCCCTAAAAAATGATAATAAGATACTTATTATATATGGCTTTAAAAATTCTTGCTGTAACCCCTTATTATTAAATTTACGCAAACGTTTGCTTATATTGTAAGACAAGCATATAATCGCACTCCCCAATTTCTATTTAATCTCACTCAATTAAGGAACATATGAATAATAAATTACTTTTCACTGTTGAAGATAAACCGCCATTTAGTTTAGGTTTATTATTAGCAGCACAACATCTATTAGCCGCACTTGGCGGTATTATTGCTGTCCCATTAGTTATCGGCAATGTATTACATTTACCAACACCAGATACGATTGTATTAGTGAATGCCGCTTTGTTGATTTCTGGAGTTGTAACCATAGTGCAATGTCTTGGCGTTGGTCCGATTGGTATCCGTTTGCCAAGTGTAATGGGAACGAGTTTTACCTTTGTTGCAGCAGCCTTAGCGATTGGTTTTAGTCAAGATGGTGTAGCTGGCATTTTAGGGGCATCACTGGTTGGTTCCTTAGTGATGATTATTGGTAGTTTCTTTATGCCATCCATTCGCAAATTATTTCCTCCTGTTGTAACAGGAACAGTGGTCACTATGATAGGTTTGAGCCTCATTCCTGTTGCAGTGGATTGGTTTGCTGGTGGACAACGTGGTGAACCACAATATGCAACACCTGAAAACTTAACGATGGCATTATTTGTTTTAGCGTTAGTGGTGATTTTAGTGCAATGGGGCAAAGGGATTTTTTCTGCAGCTGCGATTGTTATTGGAATGTTAGCAGGATATTGTGTTGCATTAGCATTAGGCTGGGTGAGTTTTGATGGGGTAAAACAAGCTCAAGTATTTGCTTTACCACAACCATTACATTTTGGTTTAGCATTTCCTATTTCAGGGATTATTGGTATGAGCATTGCTTATTTGGTTACCATTGTTGAATCAAGTGGGAATTTTTTAGCATTAGGTAATGCAACGAAAACAGAAATTACAGGAGATCATTTACGTCGTGGCGTGTTATGTGATGGTGTTGGTTCCGCATTAGCGGCAATTATGTCAACAACACCTTTTTCCTCTTTCTCACAAAATATTGGCGTGATCTCATTAACAGGCGTCGCGAGTCGTTATGTTGTTGCTATGACGGGAGGGTTGTTAGTGCTAGCAGGATTATTTCCTGTATTTGGTGCCTTGATTGTTTCGATTCCATTACCTGTATTAGGCGGTGCAGGATTAATGATGTTCGCCATGATTATTGCTGCAGGTATTCAGATGCTAGATAAAGTAGAACGTACTAAACGTAATGGCTTAATTATCGCTATTTCTATTGGCTGTGGGCTAGCTGTAACTACTCGTCCAGAGATTTTAGATAAGTTACCGAGCTTTTTTAAAGAAATCTTTGGTTCAGGTATTACCGTAGGGTCATTGCTAGCATTAATCTTAAATTTAGTATTACCGCAAGAGAAAGAATAATTTGTTTATTTTTAAGATAGCCTCTCAAAAGAGGCTATTTTTTTATATATTATTAACGTTTGGAAATTTTTTCATAAATATGTGGTTTTTTATTGTTATTTGTGCTTAAT
This sequence comes from Gallibacterium melopsittaci, assembly GCF_042433085.1. NCBI lineage: Bacteria > Pseudomonadati > Pseudomonadota > Gammaproteobacteria > Pasteurellales > Pasteurellaceae > Gallibacterium > Gallibacterium melopsittaci. The sequence goes on along the minus strand of NZ_JBHLWA010000050.1, from coordinate 9,006 downwards.
TGATAGTGAAGATATTGATGATCACAAGGGGGATATATGAGTTTAAAAACATGGTTTTTTAATCAACCGGACAAACCAGTTGTAATGAGCAAAGCTGAAGTAGATCGAACATATAAAAAATTTAGAATTGAAATTGTGACGGCTGTTTTCCTTTCATATGCAGTATTTTATCTGACGAGGAAAAATTTTTCTGCAGCTGCACCAATGATGTTAGAGCAAACCTCTCTAACTGCAGAGCATTTTGCTGTAATGTCATCAATCTTCTATATTTTATATGGATCAATGAAATTCGTTGGAGGAATGGTTGTAGATAAAATTAATCCACGTGCAATGACAGGTCCAGCTTTGATTGGCGTAGGTATTGTAAATATCTTATTTGGTTTCTCTGATAGTATTACAGCCTTTTATATTTTGTACGCATTAAATGCAATTTTACAAGGTACAAGTTTTCCACCAATGGCAAAAATTATGGCATCTTGGTTCTCAAAAAATGAACGAGGACGCTGGTGGGCTATTGTAGAGGCAGCACATAATATTGGAGGTAGTTTAGCACCATTATTGACGAGTGTTGCGATAGCATGGAGTGGAAGTTGGAAAATGGGATTCTATGTGCCAGGTGCAATTTCTTTAATCATGGGAATATTTGCATTAATTATGATTAAAGATCGTCCTGGATCAGAGGGACTACCATCAGTCGGTGAGTGGCGTAATGATCCAACTGAGTTAGCCCAAGTTAAAGCAAGTCCATCTAATCTTGGTTTTTGGGAAATTTTCTTCAAATATATTCTTAAAAATCCATTAGTTTGGGTCATTATTGTTGGTGATCTTTGTGTTTATATTGCACGGACAATATTAAATGACTGGCCTCAAATTTATTATGTTCAAGCTCATGGTTGGGATTTAGTAAAAGCTAACTCTATTATTACTTGGTTTGAAGCAGGTGGATTGGCAGGAGGATTAATAGCAGGTTATTTATCAGATTTTTTATTTAAAAGTAATCGTTGGATGACGGGATTAATGTTTGCTTTGATGCTTTGTGTTTCTATCGTATTAGTACCGATTGTTCAAGATAGTTCTTATGTCTTAACTGCTTGTTTATTTACAATTATGGGCTTTGCTCTTTATGGGCCGCATATGTTATTTGCTGTTGGATGTTTAGATGTTACACATAAAGATGCAGCTGGTTCTATAACTGGATTTAGAGGATTATTTAGTTATGTTGGTGCAGCCCTAGCAGGTGTTCCAGTTGTAATGATTAAAAATGTTTGGGAATGGGATGGTGTGTATATGTATGCACTTATTTCTATCCTTATTACAACGCTTTCTTTGGCAATTTTGTCTAAATTTCATAGACTATAAATCATCATAAAATAAAACGGCATAAATAGAGATTATCCATTTATGCCGTTGGAAATGTATTAGAAGATGTTAGCGCCTAAACATTCCGCCTAGACCACCTAAGCCACCCATTAATCCTTGCATACCACGCATCATCTTGGACATTCCACCTTTACGCATTTTTTTCATCATACGTTGCATTTCTTCAAATTGTTTCAACATACGATTAAGATCTTGCACTTGTGTACCAGAGCCTGCAGCAATACGACGTTTACGAGAACCTTTGATAATCGCTGGATTTTGGCGTTCTTTGAATGTCATAGAATTGATCATTGCTTCCATACGGTGAAACATCTTGTCATCTACTTGATTTTTGACATGATCAGGTAAATTTTGCACACCTGGTAATTTATCTAACATTGACATCATGCCGCCCATTTTTTTCATTTCTAATAGCTGCTCACGGAAATCTTCTAAGGTAAAATCGTCACCTTTCTTAAATTTCTGTGCCATCCGTTCAGCTTTTTCTTGGTCAACATTACGTTGTAGATCTTCAATTAATGAGAGGACATCGCCCATACCAAGAATACGAGAGGCAATACGATCTGGATAGAATGGTTCTAAGGCATCTGTTTTTTCTCCCATTCCTAAGAATTTGATCGGCTTACCAGTAATTTGACGAATAGATAGTGCCGCACCGCCACGAGCATCGCCATCGACTTTAGTTAAGATCACCCCTGTTAGTGGTAATGCTTCATTAAAGGCTTTTGCTGTATTCGCTGCATCTTGCCCTGTCATCGCATCAACCGTAAATAATGTTTCGATTGGGTTTAAGACTTGATGAATTTGTTTAATTTCATTCATCATTTCTTCATCAACGTGCAAGCGACCAGCAGTATCGACAATTAATACATCAAAGAATTTTAATTTTGCTTCAGCTAAAGCAGCTTTTGCAATCTCAATCGGACTTTGTGAAGCATCTGACGGGAAGAACGTTGCATTTACGGTTTGAGCTAAGGTTTCCAGTTGTTTAATCGCTGCTGGACGGTAAACGTCGGCAGACACAACCATTACTTTTTTCTTATGGCGTTGTTGTAAGAATTTTGCTAGTTTTCCTACGCTGGTGGTTTTACCTGCCCCCTGTAAACCTGCCATTAGAATGACGGCTGGTGGTTGGGTTGCAAGATTTAGGGTTTCATTTGCTTCCCCCATTGCCTTTTCTAATTCGGCTTGAACAATTTTAATAAACTCTTGTCCTGGCGTGAGGCTTTTGTTGACTTCTACACCTAATGCACGTTCTTTCACCTGATTAATAAATTCACGTACGACAGGTAAGGCAACATCAGCTTCTAATAAAGCCATACGTACTTCACGTAGGGTTTCTTTAATATTATCTTCGGTTAAACGACCTTTCCCGCTGATATTTCGTAATGTACGAGAAAGGCGATCTGATAAATTTTCAAACATAGAAGTTCCTGAATTTTGATGGTGGTATAGTGCAATAAGTTAGCTAGGCACTATCGAAAAGATAAACAAAAAACAGAGGGCATTATACCGAAAAATTGTTTCTTTTCATCATTCCAGCACAATCCTATGGAAAATTTAACTAAAAACTGCTAACTTTTTAGCGCTTATAAGTTTGTGAAGAGAGCAAGAATTATGTTATGGATTGGTGTGTTAGCGATTGTTGCTTATTTAAGTAGTATTTTATTGATTACTCCAGTATTAATGAAAGCGCAGCAAGGTGAAACGACAACCATTACTCAGTCGGGCAAGCAATGGCTTTTTCATAGTGCAGTTGCCGCTATCATTTTACATATCATCAGTTTAGCGAATGCTTTTTTTGTTGCAGGTGGGCAAAACTTTACTCTATTTAACGTTGCTTCTTTAATTTCTGTATTAGTGAGTATTTTTGTCACTATTGCAATTTTGCGGACTAATACCCTCTGGTTTGTTTTACCAATCGCGTATTGTTTTGCTGTGATTAACTTGGTAGGAACAACTTTTTTTCCAGGTAATTTTATTAAGCATTTAAGCGAAAATGGTGGTTTATTATTTCATATCACATTGGCATTATTCAGTTATGCAGTCTTTTTGATTTGTACACTTTACGCTATACAATTAGGTTGGTTAGATCGTAATTTAAAACAGAAAAAAATGACTTTTTCTCCAATGATTCCCCCATTAATGAAAGTAGAAAAACAGCTTTTTCAATTACTTGGTTTAGGTGAAATTCTATTAAGTATTACCTTAATCAGTGGCAGTATTTATCTACCAAACTTTTTCTCAGTAGATCAAATTCAAAAAGCGATTTTTTCTTTTATTGCTTGGATTGTGTTTGGCATCTTGTTATTTGGACACTATAAACTGTATTGGCGAGGAAAAAGAGTGATAATTTACACAATTTCAGGTATGATTTTGCTTACTTTCGCCTATTTCGGTAGTCGTTTAGTGATCGTATAGTGCAATATTGGTGATACAACAACATAAACTTAGGACGTTGTTGTATCGGATGATTAATTTTGTATAGGATTTTATTTTGGACAGTATCCCCATAAGTACACTCTTTCTGTTATTAGTGTTGTTACTTATTCTTTCTGCTTATTTCTCCAGTTCTGAAACAGGACTACTTTCACTCAACCGTTATCGTGTACGTTATTTAGCTGAAAAAGGCAATCGAGGTGCACAGAAAGCGGAAAAATTATTGAAGAAAACGGACATTCTGCTTAGTTTTATTCTTATATTCAATAACTTAGTTAATATTATGGCATCGGCAATTGCAACAATGATTGGGCTTCGCCTTGGTGGCGATGCTGGTGTTGCAATAGCGACAGGAGTATTAACTTTTGTGATGTTAGTGTTTTCTGAAATTTTCCCGAAAACGGCAGCAGCGGTTTATCCTGAAAAGGTGAGTTTTTTTAGCAGTCATATCCTTACTGTTTTGATTAAAATTTTTATCCCGTTAGTTTACTTTGTGAATTTCTTTACTAATGGGTTAATGAAATTAATGGGATTAAAACCTGACATCAAATCACATTCGATTAGTGCTGAAGAGTTACGTACCATTGTTAATGAATCGGGTAAGTTTATTCCTCATGATCACCAACAAATGCTGTTGTCGATTTTAGATATGGAAAAAGTTACTGTTGAAGATATTATGGTGCCTCGTAATGAAATTGGTGGGATTGATATTGAAGACGACTGGAAATCCATTATGCGTCAATTAAATCACGCTGCACATAGCCGAGTAGTGTTATATAAAGAGAATATGGATGAAAATGCTTTAGGGATTTTACGAGTTCGAGAGGCTTATCGTTTAATGTTAAATACAAATGAATTTACTAAAGAAACATTAATGCGAGCTGCCGATGAAATCTACTTTATTCCTGAAGGAACAACATTAAATGCCCAATTACTGAATTTCCGTAATAATAAGGAGCGAATTGGGTTAGTGGTAGATGAATATGGTGATATTAAAGGTTTAGTAACGCTTGAAGATATTTTAGAAGAGATTGTTGGGGAATTTACAACCTCCAATATTCCATCGATTGAGGATGAAGTACAGCAACAATCAGATGGCACCGTATTAATTGATGGCTCAGCAAATATCCGTGATTTAAACAAAATGTTTAACTGGAAATTAGATACGGATGAAGCGAGAACATTTAATGGTTTTATTCTGGAACATTTAGAAGATATTCCAGAGGAAGGGTCAGAATGGAAAATCGGTAATCTCAAAATTAAAATTCTTGAGGTTAGCGATAATATGATTAAACAAGCCAAAGTTAAACGTTTGAGTTAATGTGGAAGTATTAATTTGTAATCGCCATGTTGGATAGGATAATCCGACATGGCGAATTTTTATGTTTTAGACTGATTGCGTTTGCAATGATTGTCTTATCAATTTACCTCTCCAGCTAATAGTCTTTTTACTACTTCAACAACGCCTTGTGTTGCTTTTTTTGCCACAACAGTAACAGGTCGTTGAATAAAGCCTGTATTGGGATGAGGATCAATTAAATAAATTTTGGCTGTTGGTTTGGCTTGATGTACTAAGCCATTGGCTGGATAAACCTGTAAGGATGTACCAATTACCATTACAATATCTGCTGTTTCGACTAATGCAATTGCCGTATCGAGCATTGGTACATTTTCACCAAAGAACACAATATGCGGGCGCATTGGATGACCATTTGGATCACGATCCGTTAATTGTTGATCTTTATAACAAGGCACAATGTAATCAGGGTCAAAACTGCTTCGAGCTTTATTTAGTTCGCCATGTAGATGTAATACATCATGGCTACCAGCACGTTCGTGCAAATCATCAACATTTTGAGTGATAATTTTCACTTGATATGCTTTTTCAAGTTCCACTAAAGCAAGATGAGCTGCGTTAGGTTGTGCTTCTGCAGCATTACGTCTTCGCATATTATAAAAATCTAGTACTTTTTGTGGATTGCGTTGTAGTGCTTCAGGCGTACAAACCTCTTCAATCTTATGTCCAGCCCAAAGTCCATCTTCAGCACGGAAAGTAGGTAAACCACTTTCTGCACTAATTCCTGCTCCGCTAAGTACAACACAAATTGGTTTTTTCATATTATATTGCCTTACTCTTGATGAAGAATGAATTTTTCAATGACCTCTGCAACCCCTGAGTTCAGATTATCGGCAGTAATATAATTAGCAATCGCTTTTACTTCATCAGTAGCATTTCCCATAGCAACACCTAAACCAGCATATTCAATCATATGTAAATCATTACCAGCATCACCGATACAGATAATTTCTTCAGCTTGCAGATTTAAATGTTGTGCTAATTTATCAATACCACTTCCTTTATTGGCTGCAGGCGGTAAAAATTCAAGGAAAAATGGTGTGCTACGTACAACGGTATATTGTTCTGTAATGTGTGTTGGCAGTTTTGCTAGTGCAGCATCTAATTTTTCAGGTTGATCAACCCACATCGTTTTAATCACAGGCTCATCATCAGCTAAGATAGAGAAATTAATGATATTCAAATTAATACGATTAATATCGGCATCATGTTGACTATATTGATTAGCATGTGGGGCTATCAACCCGCGAGTTTCTGAAAAAGCATGATTAAAAACGCCAAATTGTTCTGCGTAGTCCACCAACATTTTGCAATCTTTTCCTGTCATTTCTTGGCGAGTAATAATTGTGCCATCGCTACGTTGTACTAATGCACCATTAAAGCATAGGACATAATCATCTTCACCAAGGAGATCAAGTTGTTGTAGATACGGTTGTAATCCCTCTAATGGGCGACCAGACGCTAAAACAATTTTCACGCCAGCTTGTTTGGCTGCGTGAATGGCTTGCTGATTACGGATACTGATATTTTTTTGCTTATCAAGTAGTGTGCCATCCATATCCGTTGCTAATAACTTATATTTCAACATAATGTTTTCCCTAATAATTAACTATTTATTTTAATTGATGAATTTTATTTATTCTGAAATGCCTTTGGCATAAAATCAATAGCCGTTTTTCTATAACTTTGATTAATGACTCTTGGAGGAGAAAATGCGTTTTTCATTAAAACCTGTATGGATAGCATTGTTTGGTGGTTCACTTGTTAGTGCATATGTAAGTGCTGCTGAACTAAATTTGCGTGTGATTGAAACGACTGATTTACACGCTAATATGATGGATTACGATTATTATAAAGATTCACCGTCTAGTGCTATCGGTTTAGTACGTGCGGCAGATTTAGTATTAAAAGCACGAGAACAGGCACAAAATAGTGTGTTAGTTGATAATGGGGATTTGATTCAAGGTAGTCCAATGGGGGACTATGCAGCAGCAAAAGGTTTGAAGAAAGGTGAAGTTCATCCTGTAATGAAAGCGATGAATTTATTGAAATATGATGTTGGTAATATCGGGAATCATGAATTTAATTACGGTTTAGGTTTTTTGAGTAAAGCATTATCAGGTGCAAAATATCCTTATGTGAATGCGAATGTATTTGATGCGAAAACAGGTAAGCCTTACTTCAAACAATATCTCATTAAAGAATATAAATTTACGGATACAGATGGTAAAAAACAAAGTGTCAAAATTGGGTATATTGGTTTTGTTCCGCCACAAATTATGACATGGGATAAGAAAAATTTAGATGGTAAGGTTGTTACGAAAGATATTACAGAAACCGCAAAAACTTTAGTCCCAGAAATGAAAGCAAAAGGTGCGGATATTATTATTGCAGTGGCTCACTCTGGTTTATCAAGTGAACCTTATCAAGCATTAGCAGAAAATTCTGTTTATTATTTATCACAAGTGAAAGGTATTGATGCGATTGCATTTGGCCACGCTCATGCAGTATTTCCAAGTAAAGATTTTGCAAGTATTCCAGGTGCAGATGTAGTAACAGGGACATTAAATGGTATTCCAGCAGTGATGCCAGGCCGCTGGGGGAGCCATATTGGGGTTATGGATTTAACTTTAAATAACAATAGTGGCAAATGGGTAGTACAACAAGCAAAAGCGGAAGCCCGTCCGATTTATGACGCAAAAGCGAAAAAGGCATTGGCAGATGAATATAAGCCAATGGTAAAAGTATTAGAAGCAGATCATAAACATACACGAGATTACGTAAACCAACCAATTGGTAAAGCAGATGGAAAAATGTACAGCTATTTAGCATTGGTACAAGATGATCCAACGATTCAAATTGTGAACCAAGCACAACAAGATTATGTGAAACGTTTTGTACAAGGTGATCCAGATTTGGCGAAATTACCCGTATTATCTGCAGCAGCACCGTTTAAAGTGGGGGGACGTAAAGATGATCCTAATGGTTATACGGAAGTAGAAGCGGGTAAATTAACTTTCCGTAATGCAGCAGATCTTTATCTTTATCCAAATACTTTAGTGACATTAAAAGTAACAGGTGAACAAGTAAGAGAATGGTTAGAATGTTCGGCAGGACAGTTTAATCAAATTGATCCAACTAAAGCTACTCGCCAAGCATTATTGAATTGGGATGGTTTCCGTACATATAATTTTGATGTTATTGATGGCGTGAATTATCAAATTGATGTGACACAACCTGCTCGTTATGATGGTGATTGCAAACTTATTAATAAAGAAGCTCATCGTATTGTTGGCTTAACCTTTAATGGCAAACCAATCGATCCTCAACAACAATTCTTAATTGCAACAAATAACTATCGTGCATTTGGTAATAAATTCCCAGGTACTGACGGTAGTCAAGTTGCCTTTTCTTCACCAGATGAGAACCGTACTATTTTAGCCGATTATATTCGTCGAGTAAGCAAGGAACAAGGTGAAGTGAAATCTCATGCGGATAATAACTGGCGTTTGAAAGCTATCCCTGAGAATAAAGCGGAAATTGTATTTGAAACTGCACCATCTGAAAAAGCGGCACAATTTATTCAACAACAAGCTCAATATCCAATGAACAATGTTGGACAAGATGATCAAGGTTTTGCGTTGTACCAAATTGATCTACAAAAATAGTAAGAGTTAAGTTGAATGAATAATGGCATAGTTAAGTGACTATGCCATTTATTTATGTTTAAAGAGTTGTTAGTAGGTAAAATTATTTATTTTGGCATATAGGACAAAAAAGTTGGTAAAAAGTGGTTTAAAAGCATATAGTACAAGGCTTTAAACCACTTT
>NZ_JBHLWA010000005.1:0-1954 GCF_042433085.1 Gallibacterium melopsittaci | reverse complement strand
TTTTGCGTTAATTTTTAGTGATTTAACTTGGTATTTTAATCTATGTCAGAAAATAAACAGAAAAAAGGATTTTAGGCTTCATTATTTGGACGTAACAAACCAGCAGATCAAACAACCAATGACTCACAGAAGATCACTTCTACCCCAGTCACAGAATCAGAAGAAAAAGCCGATACAACAATAACAACAACAGAAATACCTGTTGTTGAGTCTATTTCAGAAACACAAGAATCATTGGAACAATCTGAAGAAATATTAACAACATCAAATCTTGAAAATAATCAAGAACAGGTTACAACGCCAATACAAGATGAGCCTGAGCCTGCTAAAATGGAAACACAAGAAAAACCAACTAAACAAGGCTTCTTTAGTCGTTTAGTGCAAGGTTTAGTCAAAACGAAACAGAATATTGGAGCAGGTTTTCTCAACTTCTTTACTGGCAAAAAAATTGATGATGACTTATTTGAAGAGTTGGAAGAACAGTTATTAATTGCTGATGTAGGCGTTCCTACAACCAGTAAAATCATTAATAACTTAACCGAACATGCAACACGCAAACAGTTAAAAGATGCTGAATTACTTTACCAACAATTAAAAGTGGAATTAGGGACAATTCTCAAACCTAATGAGCAACCATTAATCCTTACTGACAAAAAACCATTTGTGATTTTAATGGTTGGGGTAAATGGCGTGGGTAAAACGACCACCATTACAGGTCGCTCTCACCAATTACGCGTACATATGCTGGCATTAGGGCACCCTATTTTAGGCGATAAGTTTTATTCACCACCACAAGTTAAAGCAATGGCACCTCGCCTTTGCCTACACGCCGAGAGTCTAACCATCACCCATCCAATTACAAAAGAAGTGATGACTTTTTCTTGTCCAGCGGAATTTTAAGCCGCTGGGTTGTAAAATCATTAATAAACCCGTAAATTTTTTAAAAATTTTCAATTTTCTTATCTAATTTTTGTTATTATCCGTGATCTTTTCTATAAATTACTGGTATCATAGATTACTATGCCTTAAAAAATATAGGCAATACAGCTAATAACTTCAATTTTTTACAAAAAAGGATGACAACAGATGAAACGTTTATTATTAGTTATCGCTCTTAGTTTAGCTTTACCTGCAATGGCAAAAGATGTCGCAACAGTAAATGGTAAAGCAATCTCTGATAATGATGTAACCAACATTTTTACAACGCTTGGTATTGATAAACCAACTGCAGATCAAAGAAAAGAAGCAATCAATGTATTAGTTAATCGCGATGTTTTATTACAAGAAGCGGCAAAACAAGGCTTAGATAAAAAAGCAGATATCAAAGCTAATATGCAAGCAGCAAGTGAAAATGTATTAATCAATACACTCCTACAACAATGGGCAAGTAAAAACCAAGTTTCTGAAGAAGAACTTACCCGTGCTTACGATAATATTGTTAAAACATTATCAGACAGCCGTGAGTATCGTGTTCGCCACATTGTGGTAAAAGATGAAGCTAAAGCAAAAGAAATTCTTGCTGACTTAAAAGCAAACAAAATTAGTTTCACTGATGCAGCAAAAAAATATTCTATTGATACAAATGCTGCAACTGATGGCGGTGAATTAAATTGGCGTAATGGTAATGACTTTATTCCAGGTTTTGCCGAAGCTGTAAAAGATGCGAAGAAAAATGTGCTTACTGGTCCAATCAAAACACAAGCTGGTTATCATATTCTTCAAGTTCAAGATGAACGCCCTGTAAGTATCCCAACTTTTGAACAGCTCAGAGGTACATTAGTTAACAATCTTACTCAACAAAAAATTGCTCAATATGTAGAATCTCTACGTCAAAAAGCAAAAGTGCAAGTAAATGAAAAATAATCATGTTTAACTAAAATCGGCATAGTAGACAAAATTGTTGCTGATGTGTCAAAAACTATGCCAAGTGGACAAAATTGTGGCTAATATTTAT